>NZ_MOMD01000017.1:0-45938 GCF_001983015.1 Frankia sp. CcI156 | reverse complement strand
CTGACCTGCGTCCGTGCTACCAGAGCCTGACGGCGCAGACGGGTGGCACAATCCTCGCTGTCGACCGCGTCGTCTACAACGACCAGCCGGCGCTGTTGATCGTGCTCTCCGTGCCCATGCAACCGGCGGTGGCCAGGGTGCTGGTCGTCGACGCCCACTGCGGCGTCACCACCGTCTCCACCGCGCCGTGGTACAGCGTGTCCACGCTGCGGCATTGAGGTGGTGGTTGACGCATCGCGGGGCCGGGAGCCCAGCCGTGGCGCGCACCGGTGGCGGGCGCGGATGGAATCAGATGCCCGCGGAGACGGTTGTCGCTGTCGGACACCGTCTCCATGGACGGACCGATGAACGAGGAACTCGGATGAAGCCGRGGCGACAGGTACCGGCGAGGGCCCACCCGGCTCACAGGGATCCCGTAGCGTGAAAGGAGCGGGTGTGACAGCCCAGGAGGACGGCCAGGATGTCACCGGCCGCAGCAGCCAGCCCGACGGCGATGACGAYATACGCGATGTCGTCATCGTCGGTTCGGGCCCGGCAGGGTACACGGCCGCTGTCTACACCGCCCGGGCCAACCTACGGCCACTCGTGTTCGAGGGCGCGGTATCGGCCGGCGGAGCGCTCATGAACACCACCGAGGTGGAGAACTTTCCTGGGTTTCCGGACGGCATCCAGGGTCCGGAGCTGATGGAGAACCTGCGACGGCAGGCGGAGCGGTTCGGAGCCGAGCTGGTGGCCGACGACGTGACCGAGCTYGACCTCGCGGCGAACCCAAAGGTCGTCAAGATCGAGGACAGGACCTACCTCGCCCGCACGGTCATCGTCGCCACCGGTTCGGCCTACCGCATGCTCGGCGTCGAGCACGAGGAGCGGTTGCTCGGCCGCGGGGTCTCCGCCTGTGCGACCTGCGACGGCTTCTTCTTCCGGGATCAGGACATCGCGGTGGTTGGCGGGGGCGACTCGGCKATGGAGGAGGCGACCTTCCTGACCCGCTTCGCCCGCTCGGTGACGGTGATCCACCGGCGGGACAAACTCCGGGCCAGCGCGATCATGCAGGAGCGGGCCTTCGCCAACGAGAAGATCCGGTTCCGGTGGAACGCCGAGGTCACCGAGCTCCTGGGCGCGGACAAGCTCACCGGCGTCCGGCTGCGCGACACCGTCACCGGTGAAGCGAAGGATCTTCCGGTCACCGGACTGTTCGTCGCTATCGGTCACCTTCCGCGTACCGAACTCGTCCGTGGTCAGCTCGACCTCGACGACGCCGGCTACATCTCGGTCGCRCACCCGACCACGAAGACGAACCTGGACGGGGTCTTCGCCTGTGGCGACGTGGTCGACCACACCTACCGCCAGGCCATCACCGCAGCCGGCACGGGCTGCGCCGCCGCGCTCGACGCGGAGCGCTTCATCGCCGCCGGGGAGGGTCCGGGCGAGGTGACCACCGTGGCTCCCCGGGTCGTGACCCCGACGCCGCAACCCGCCTGATCCGGGCATCTGTCCGGGCGGCCGATCAGGCGGCGCCGGAGCAGGCCCGCCCGACCCGGCTGTCCGAAGGCCGTTCGGGCGYCGTCCGCGGGCCACCACCGGCCTGTTGATCGCCTACCCGTCCACCAAAAGATCATCCATCAGGGAGAACAACATGGCAGGTTCCACCACCCCCGTGACCGACAGCACCTTCGTGACCGAGGTGCTGGAGAGYGACAAGCCGGTCCTGGTGGACTTCTGGGCCGAGTGGTGCGGCCCTTGCAAGATGGTCGCACCCGTCTTGGAGGAGATCGCCAAGGAGCATGGCGAGAAGCTCCGGGTCGTCAAGCTGAACATCGACGAGAACCCGGAGACCGCCCGGAACTACCAGATCATGTCGATCCCGACCATGGCTGTGTTCGTCAAGGGCGTGATCGACAAGAGCATCGTCGGCGCGAAGCCGAAGGCCGCCCTGCTGCGTGACCTCTCGGTCTACATCTGATCTCGTCACGCGGTCGTTCCACCGTCGGCCCGCCGGGTGTGATCCCGGCGGGCCGACGTCGTTCCCGGACCGGTCCGCGCCGGTTCGCCCACGACAACCGGATACCACGTGCGGACCGGGAACTTTCTCCCGCCGTCACGAGCATCGGGGGAGTATCACGGCGGCCCGGTCACGCACGGTCAATACTGGAGGATTCGGTTCGCGGCCGGTCGAGACCGCACGGGCATGCCCTAGGCTTGAGATTCAGCAATCGGCCGTCGGCGCATCATTCGTCGACGCGGTGGCCCCGACCATCGGGTTTCGCCAGSGGCACCGGGTTTCGCCAGGGGCACATTGGGCAGGCGAGCTGAAAGGTATGCATCGGTGAAGCTGCTGCGTCTGGGAGACCAAGGTTCCGCCGTTGCCGAGGTTCGGGCGGCCCTGACCTATCTTGGTTTTCTTCCCGTGACGCCCCGGCAGAGCCGGGATCCGGCCGGCCCAGGTAAGGGTGACCCAGGTAAGAGCGCTCCGGATAAGAGCGCCCCGGATAGAGGTGTTACCTCCGCCGCGGAACCGTCCCAGGGCACGCGGGTCCCGGCTGTCGACGGTACTCTCGGCGGTGTTCCGGCCGAGCCGGCCGAGCCGGCCGATCGGTTCGACCGAGATCTCGACAACGCGCTGCGCGCCTTTCAGCAGAGCCGGGGGCTGTCCGCCGACGGGATACTCGGTCCGGACACGGCGCGTGCCTTGGAGGAGGCACGCCACAAGCTCGGCGACCGTCTGCTCTACCACAGCCCCGCGTACCCTTTTGTCGGCGATGACGTGGCGGCGCTCCAGGAACGCCTGTTCAACATGGGTTTCGACGTCGGCCGCACGGATGGGATCTTCGGGCCACGCACCGAGTCCGCGGTCCGCGACTTCCAGCGCAACCGGGGTCTCGATCCGGACGGCCAATGCGGGCCACACACCCTGCGCGAGCTCAAACGCCTGCAGCGCACGGTCACTGGTGGCCGGCCCGACATGCTGCGGGAGTCCGTCCGGCTGTTGGCCCACGGCTCCTCGCTGCTCGGAGTCGTCGTCGCCATCGATCCCGGCCACGGTGGCGACGATCCGGGCATCGTCCGCGGCAACCTGTGCGAACGGGATCTCATGGCCKACCTCGCCGCTCGGATGTCCACGCGGCTACTCGACTCGGGCCTGCGGGCGCACCTCATCCACGGCCTGGACGAGTCCCCCAGCGAGGAGGAGCGGGCCGCGCGGGCGAACGAGCTCGAAGCGGATCTCCTGATCTCGCTGCACGCCGACAGCAGTCCATCCCCGCGCGCCCAGGGGGTGTCGGCCTACTACTACGGCAACGCGCGCGGGTCGTCCGCCGTGGGTGAGCGCTTCGCCCAGCTCGTCCACCGTGAGATCGTCTCCCGGACCGACATGCTGGACTGCCGCACCCATCCGAAGGTCTGGAGCCTGCTTCGGCGGACCCGGATGCCGGCCGTACGGCTCGACCTCGGATATCTGACAAACGAACATGACGCCAAGGCCCTTGGCTCCACCGCATTCCGGGCAACCGTCGCCGAGGCGGTGCTCGCCGCAGCCCAACGACTCTTTCTCCCACCCGAGCAGGACGCGCCGACGGGCCAGCTTCACGTCCCCCGCCTCGCCAGCCGCACCTGACCGGCCACCAAGGCGTTCCATCGACAAGGCTGACGTTTCACGTGAAACGAGGCCGGTGCGTCGATGGGGAAGATTCATGCTCGGCAGCCTAGGCTGATTCCGTGACAGCCTCCGCATCCGTCGACGTTGACCTCGGCGGCCGGAGGCCCGGTAGCCGACCCATGKAGCGCCTTTTCGATGAGCCGTCGCATCGCGAACATCACCCTGGACAACATCGACGATCTCCCTCTACCCTGCCGCCGCTGCGTCTTCTGGGAGCTCGATCCGGTGGCCCGGAGCCGCGCGGAGGAGGCCGGCGGCACCGACCTCGAGAAGGAGGCGTGGGTTTCCCTGGCTCTCCTGGAATGGGGAAGTTGCGGAAAGATCGCCTATATCGACAACGTCCCGGCCGGATTCGTGATGTTCGCTCCGCCGGCCTACGTGCCTCGATCGGTGGCCTTTCCCACCAGCCCGGTCTCACCGGACGCGGTGCTGCTCATGACAGCGTCGATCGTCAATGAGTTCACCGGACAGGGGCTGGGGCGGATCCTCGTCCAGTCCGTCGCCAAGGACGTCATCCGCCGCGGCTTCAAGGCGGTGGAAGCGTTCGGTGACCTCCAGAACTCGGGTACCCGCTGCATCCTGCCCGCCGACTATCTCCTCGCGGTCGGTTTCAAGACGGTCCGGCCCCATCATCGATGGCCGCGGCTGCGGCTAGAGGTGAAGAACGCGGTGAGCTGGCGAGAGGACGTCGAGGTCGCCCTGGAACGTCTGCTGGGATCGATGACGCCGGAGGGCATGCTGCGCAAGGTCAGCCAGGCCGACAATCTGGCCTGAGCACGGCGATCTGCCCTGAGCACGGCGATCTGCCCTGAGCACGGCGATCTGGCCTGAGCACGGCGATCTGCCCTGAGCACGGCGATCTGGCCTGAGCACGGCGATGGCCCGGCACTCGGCGGGCAATCGGCAGACATGCGCGCGGCCACCCGGGGGAGTCCGGCACAGCCCTKGGACCGCGCGATCCGCGTCCGGCTCAAGAAGCCCAGAGAGCCCCGAGCGAACCCCGAGCCGGACGCCTAGTCCAACAAGCCGTCGACCGAGGCCGACGGCGACATCACGGCGACGATCCGCTCCAGATCCTCGATCGAGGCGAACTCGACCGTGATCTTCCCCTTACTGCGGCCCATGTCCACCTTCACGCGGGTCTCGAAGCGATCCGAGAGGCGGTCGGCGAGCCTCACCAGGGCCGGTGAGGCGGCCCCTGGTGCCCGCGACGCCCGCTTACGCGGGGCCTCGTCGTCCAGTGCCACGATCTCCTCGACGGCCCGCACCGAGAGACCTTCCGCGACGATGCGGGTGGCGAGCCGGTCCTGGGCGTCCGGATCCTGTAGCGAGAGCAGCGCGCGGGCATGACCCGCCGACAGCACGCCGGCCGCCACCCGCCYTTGTACCGCGGGCGAGAGCCCGAGCAGCCGGATCATGTTGGTGACATGYGACCGGGACCGCCCGAGCCGACTGGCCAGTTCCTCGTGCGTCGCCCCGAAGTCGCGGAGCAGCTGTTCGTACGCCGCAGCCTCCTCCAGCGGGTTGAGCTGCTGGCGGTGGAGGTTCTCCAGCAGCGCGTCGCGCAGCATGGCGTCGTCCGCGGTCTCCCGCACGATGGCGGGAATCCGGGGAAGCTTGGCGATCTTCGATGCACGCCACCGGCGTTCACCCATGACGAGCTCGTAGCGCTCGGGGGCCACCTCGCGTACCACGATCGGCTGGAGCAGCCCGACCTCGCGGAGGCTCGCCGCCAGCTCTTCGAGGGCGTCCTCATCGAAGTGAGTCCTGGGCTGGCGCGGGTTCGGGCTGACCGACTCGACGGGGATCTCGCGGAAGGTCGCCCCGTGTACGGGCAGCGGCCCGGTGCCGTCGCCGGAGCCGCGATTCGTCCCCCGGCCGCCGTAGCCACTGGCGTAGTCGGCGTAGTCAGCGTAGTCAGCCGAGGCGGTGCCCGCCTGACCGTCGAGGGGRGGAGGAGCAACCGGGATGAGTGCCCCCAGCCCTCGCCCCAGACCACTGCGCCGAGCACTCATCACGCCGCTCCATTCGAGTCCCGACCCCGTTCCGCGAGTTCGCGCGCCGCGGCCAGATAGGACAGCGAGCCGCGCGAYGTCGGATCGTACGTCAGCGCGGACTGCCCATAGCTCGGCGCCTCCGCCAGACGCACGTTCCGGGGGATGGTAGTGGACAGCACCCGGTCCCCGAAGTGTTCCTTGACCTCATGGACGACCTGGTCGGCCAGTCTGGTCCGGGAGTCGTACATCGTGAGCAGGATGGTCGACAGACGCAGCTCCTGGTTCAGGTGCGCCTGCACCAGTTCCACGTTGCGCAGCAACATGCCGAGGCCCTCCAGCGCGTAGTACTCGCACTGGATCGGGATGAGCAGCTCACGGGCGGCCACGAGGGCGTTGACGGTCAGCAGCCCAAGAGAGGGCGGGCAGTCGATGAAAACATAGTCGACGTCCCGTTGCATGCTCGCGATGGCCCGCCGAAGCCGATTCTCCCGCGCCACCAGCGACACCAGCTCGATCTCCGCGCCGGCAAGATCGATCGTTGCGGGCGCGCAGAACAGCCCCGACGCCTCGGCGGACTTCACGATGACCTCGTCGAGGGGCCGATCCCCCACCAGAACCTCGTAGATCGAGGGGACCCCGGAGTGATGGTTGACGCCGAGCGCCGTCGAGGCATTGCCCTGCGGGTCAAGATCGATCACCAGGACCCGGGAGCCATGAGATGCCAGCGCCGCCGCCAGGTTGACCGTCGTCGTCGTCTTCCCCACACCGCCCTTCTGGTTGGCGACCGAGATGATGCGCCGCCGGGTGGGGCGAGGGAATGGTTGTCGTCGTTCTACCGCCAGTGCTTCCACTGCTGCTGCCGYCGCCGCTCCGATCGGGGTCGAGGGATCGAGCAGGTCCAGTGCGGGGAGCGCGGAGTCATAGCCCCGCAAGCCCCCACTCCTGGTCCCACCCTGGCCCGCCGACGCTGTTTCACGTGGAACGAGACTGTCCACGTGTCGGCTGGTCACGACCGACCTCCCGTGATCGGAGTGAATCCCGTGACGTCCGTCTGACCTGTCTGCCATCGTGCCGCTCACCGTCGCCGCGCCCTCCCCTGCTCTCGGCCCGGGTGCGCTGGKATGAACGTACGGCCCGGAGGACACGGGCGGGTTCCTCCACCCGCCCCTCCCCGCACCTCACGACATCCACGGGATGCCAACCCTGAGTTCCGAGACCGCTGCGCGCGTCCTGCAGTTCCTCCAGGATCCGTGAACCGCGCATCGCCAGCATGACACCACCTGGTCGTAGCATCGGAAAGAGGATTGCGCCCAGCCGCTCCAGGGGAGCGACCGCGCGGGCTACGGCTATCCCGAATCTACGACCGTCCGGGCCGATTCCGGCATCTGGCGCGCGGCCACGTACCACAGAAATCTGGTCCTCCAGGCCTATGGTCGCCACAACCTCGTGCAGGAATCGGCACCGGCGTTCCATCGGCTCGAGCAGCACCACCCGCAGATCCGGGCGGGCGAGCGCCAGCGGGATACCCGGCAGCCCCGCGCCGCTGCCGACGTCCACGACATCGGCCTGCACCGGGACCACGTCGGCCAGGACCGCGCAGTTGAGTACGTGGCGGTCCCAGAGCCGGTCAGTCTCACGCGGACCGATCAGCCCGCGTTCGACCCCGTCGGTCGCCAGCAACTCGACGTAGCGCGCCGCGGATCCGGTCCGCGTGCCGAAAATCTCCACCGCGACGGGGGGCACCTCGGGGGCATCCGGGAGACCCGTCATGGCCGGATCCTCCGCCGTGCCGTGTGACCAGCCCGCGCCGGCCGGGCCGCCTGCGTCACCTCGACCGGCCACAGCATCGAGCCGAGCCGGGTTGGGACCGTGGGCATCACCAGGTGACCGCCGGCAGCGGGTGGGTGGAAGACCGGATCCGTGGACCCGGCCGGACAGGACCAGAAGGCCGGACAGGACGAGAAGGCCGGACAGGACGAGGAAGTCAGAAGACCGCGCACCCGACAAGCATCCCCGCCGGCCTCGACATGCTCCCGCCGCCACCCCCCCCCCCCCGCGGGAGGCACGGTTCCGGCCCGGGGACGGATGTCAGGTCGTCCGGTAGGACACCACGGTCCGCCGCGGCCGATCGAGTCGCGGGGCGGCGCCGGCGCAGCGATCGAAGACGGTCAGCGTTCCGGTGAGGGGGAACTGCCAGCCACGGCCGGCGCACCACCCCGCCCGGGGCAGCGCGGCCAGGTCGGGCGCGAGCGCCGGCCGCTCCGCGTCGAAGAGGAAGACGAGCAGCCGGGTCGGCGGGACCCGGCGGTTCGCCAGCTCGCCGACCAGGGAGGTACCCGCAGCGCCGAAGAAGATCGTGTCCTGCCGTGGTACCCGGGCCGGTACCCGCCCGGCGCCGGCGCTGGGGAGAGCTGCCGGCTCACGCGCCGGGTCGTCACTCGCCTCCATCGCGTACAGCCAGCCAGGCCGGGCGAGGCGACCCCCGACCACCACCAGGTCTCCCGGGCGGTGCAGCTGCCGGGCCGCGATGGCCKCGTCGACCATCCGATCGAGGCCACGAGTCCGGTGCCGATGATCCCAGAGCTGCCCGCTTCCCRACAGCGAGGTTCCCAGGAGCGGGACACCAAGCAAGATGATCATTGCGAGGCCGGCCAACGGCAGCACGGCGGTCGGAGAAATCGTG
This sequence comes from Frankia sp. CcI156, assembly GCF_001983015.1. NCBI lineage: Bacteria > Bacillati > Actinomycetota > Actinomycetes > Frankiales > Frankiaceae > Frankia > Frankia sp. CcI156. The sequence continues at coordinate 37,603 of NZ_MOMD01000017.1, read as the reverse complement.
TTCGCGCTGGCGCTCGACGTCGGCGAGACACCGGAAACATCCAATCGTGACCGCTTGGTTACGGTTCCTCCGGTAGGGAGGGTCGGGGTCGCRGCCATCGGTGCCGGTACGGCCGGCTGAGGCCCGGCGGCGGGGATACGAGGTCGCACCGCCGCCACGAACAGGGCCACCAGCCGCCGGGTGCCCACCACGATCACAACGACGATCAGTGGCACGACGAAGAGGTTGGTCCGGGTCGGCCCGAACGGCCAGTACCGCGCGGCGCTCGCTCCCAGCATCAGCACCTGGGCTCCGCCGAGCGCGGTGAGGAGCAGCCTGCCGTCCGGTCGTCGCGCCAGCACGAGGACGCCGGTCAGGCCGGCGATCGACACCGCCACGGCGAGCAGCACCGAGACAACCGGTCCCCCGGGCACCGTCGCATGGATGAGGCTCGGGTCGAACCGGTCGATGCCGGGCGGCATACCGGTAATGAAGGCTCGCATCTGATCGACGATGAAGCGTACGGCCTCGACCGGCCCACGACCGGCAATGAACTGGCGATCCCAGTAGTCGCCGCGACGCTGACTGGACTGGTGCCCGATGAAGAACACGGTGTGTGCCACGCTGATGGCGACCGCGGGCAGGCATTCCACCAGTCGCCAGCGCCGCGCCGGACCGCGCCATACCTCCGCGGTCGCCAACGGCAGCACCAGAAAGATCCCGGGCACGGCGGTCAGGGCCAACAGGCCCGCCGCGGTGCGTCGCAGGAGCCGGGCACGGGAGAACCCGCCGGTGACAGGTGCAGGCCACGGGGACAGCGAGGGCCGCGGAGATGATCCGGTCGACCAGGCGAGGACGATGCAGACAGCGGCCAGCGCCTCGACGGAATACGGCTTGAGTTGGGTCGCGAGATCCAAGAAGGTCACGTTCAGGCACAGCCAGCACGTGGCGAACACCGCCGCGACCAGGCCGGTGAAACGGCGGGTGAGCAGGACGATCGCGGCGCCGAGCAAGGGCACGGCAAGATACCCGGGAAGCCGGAGCGACCAGCTGTGCCAGCCGAGGAGCTCGCCGGCCACCCGGGTCAGGCCGAACCAACCCAGCGCCGAGGGGGTGTTGGCGACGGTCAGCTCCGGCCAGAACGAGGACGCCGGTTCGCTGACGAAGTGGGCGCGCCAGATCTCGTCGTACCAGAAGGGTCTGGTCAGATAGGCATGCAGAACGCCGAGCACGGCCGCCAAGCCGACACCCACGGCGGCGGCCAGCACGAGGGAACGCGTCGGCCGGCGCCGACCCGCCATCGGTCGGCGCCGGTCAGCCGAGAAGGATGACTACCCGGCGGCCGGGTTCCTCGCCCTCGGACTCGCTGTGCACGCCGTCGATCCCGGCGACGGTGTCGTGCACCACCTTGCGCTCGAACGGCGTCATGGGAGCCAGCTTCTCCGGCTCACCGCGCGTGATGGCACGCGACGCCGCGGCGATCGCGATCTTGCGTAGCTCGACCCGCCGCCGGGCGCGATGGCCGCCGACGTCGAGCATGAGACGGCTGCGGGTGCCCGTCTTCTGGAGCACCGCGAGCCTGGTCAGTTCCTGCAACGCCTCCAGCGTCTCGCCGCCCGCCCCGATGAGCTTGTCCAGCCCCTCGCCCACCACGGCGACGACGGCGCGGCCGCTCTCGACGTCGAGGTCGAGGTCACCGTCCATGTCGACGATGTCGAGCAGACCCTCGATGTAGTCGGCGGCGATCTCGCCTTCCAACTCGAGATCGGACAGACGCCGATCCTCCGTGCCGGCGGTCTCGTCCGAGGAAGCGTGCTCGTCGGAGGCTCCGGCTCCATCCACAGCCAGTTCAGGTGCCGAACCGGTCATCAGCGACTCTCCAGGGGAACGGGGACAGCGGAGCAGAGATTACGGGATGCCGCCACTCGATGACGAAATCGGGTCGGCAGCCTGCCTGCCGGTCGGTCGGGAACGGCGTCTCCCGGATCAACGCCGCCCACCGGGCCGCTTGCTCTTGCCGCGCCGTTTCGCGGGTCGGGAGCCGCCGACCTGGCGCCGCACTCCGGCGGGTACGGGTGCCGGCCGGGGCGTGCTCTCCCCGTCGGAGGGCGCCGTCGGCCCGCTCGCCGCGCTCTGCCCGGCATTCTTGCCCGGGGCGTTCCTGCGGCCCGCCGCGCTGGTCTTCGCCTCCGCGCTGCGCCCCGTGGATGCGGCCGTGGTAGCGGCGACGCCGTTGTCCGAGACGCCGTTGTCCGAGACGCCACCGCCCGAGACGCCGTTGGCCCCGGGACCGCCCGGCGCCCCCGCCTTACCGCTCTTCGGGGTCGTCGCCGCTTTCGGGGTCGTCGTGGTACGGCTCGCGGTCGAGGTGCCGTTACGKGACCGGGTGCCGGGGGGAGCCGTCGAGGACGTCCGACCGGCCGCCGCGGCACCGGAATCGCCGCCCTTGGTCGGGGTCACCGAGGCGGACCGGGGGCGGTTCTTCGACTTCGCCCCGGCTCGGACACCGGGAGCCGGCCGAGCGGGGGTGACGGCACCGCCGGCGGCCGGACGGGCACCGGGCAGCCGGCCGTTCGCATCCGCGGGCTTGATCGGCGGCATCTTCTTCATGATGAAGAACTGCTGGCCCATGCTCCACAGGTTGGTGGTGAGCCAGTACAGCAGCACAGCGATCGGGAAACGGAAACCAAAGAAGGCGAGCATCAGCGGGGAGCCATAGAGCAGCGCCTTCTGCACCATCGCCTGCTGCGGGTCGAGCGGCCCGGTGCGGGCCATGATCTGGCGCTGCGTGAGGAAGGTCGTAAGACCCATCAGCACGATCAGGACGATCGCGAGAATCCTGACGTGCGTGCTGTCGACGCCGAGGAAGTGCGAGAAATCGCCATCGGAGGTGAACTTGCTCGCCAGCGAGATGCCGAACACCTTGGCCGAGGCGATCTGCTCCACCTGGTCTGCGGAGAGCCCGACCCGGGGACGCCAGACCAGCGAGTGGTTCGGACCCTCGTTCATCGGCGCCAGGTGGGTGAACACGTGGAACAGCGAGATGAACAGCGGGATCTGGAGGAAGATCGGGAGGCAGCCGAGGAGCGGGTTTCCGTGCTCCCGCTGCAGCGCCATCATCTCCTGCTGCATGCGGGGTTTGTCGTGCCCATGCTTCTCCCGGATCTCCTTGATCCGGGGCTGCATCATCTGCATCGTCCGCTGCGACTTCACCTGCTTGACGAACAGCGGGAAGATCAGAATACGGACGCAGACGACCAGCAGGACGACCGAAAAGGCCCAGGAGAAGAAACTGTCAGCACCAAAGATCGGCGCAAATCCCCGGTGAAAGAAGACGATCGCGTTCGCCGCGAGGTGGTATAGGGGATCCAACAACGGTCTGACTCCTCACACCCACGGTCCACGACCGGAACCGACGATCTCGGCCCGCATCCCCTGACTGGGAGACGGGGGACCATGCCTGTGGACGGGCGGTACGGCGACGGCCGGATCGCCCGCGCTCCGACCGTCGGGAGGCCCGCCGGGGTCGGCCGTCGCGCCCCTGGGTCTCCGAACGATTCCCGGACCCGGATCCGTTCCCGGCACGGGGTCGTAGCCGCCTGCCGCGAGCGGTTGGCAGCGCAGCAACCGGGCGACGGCGAGGACACCGCCACGCACACCCCCGTGGCGCCGCACCGCGGCCAGCGCGTAGGCGCTACAGGATGGCTCGAACCGGCACAGGCCGGCGTTGCGGGCCGACCAGCCGGCTCGGTAGAGCCGCACGAGCCCGGCAAAGGTCCAGGATAGGGGACCGCGTACCGCGCCGTCGGCGTTGCGGGCGACCCGCGGCAGGCGGCGCCACACCATCCGGGAGGCCAGCAGGAGGTCGACGACGGCCGCCGTGGCCAGCAGCACGACCAGCACCGTCCCGGCGGTCATCGTCCACGCCCATCCGGGCGCCTGGCACCCGCCGGCCGGGCCACCCTGGTGAGCGCGGTGTCCAGCGCACGGCCGAGCTCCGCGGAGCTCGCCGTCGCCGCATCGGGCAGCGCACGCACGACCAGCATCGTCCCTGGCGCGAGCGTGTCCAGCCGAACCCGTACCTGTTCCCGCAACCGGCGCCGCACCCTGTTACGCACGACCGCCTTCCCCACCCGGCGGCCGACCACGAAGCCGGCCCGCGCCGGATCGTCGCTTGTTGTCCACAGGCTGTGGACAACAAGCGGACCGGATCGGGTTCGCCGACCCATGGTCCCCACCCGGGCATGTTCGTCCCGGGTTCGGACGCGAGAGCCCTCAGGAAGCATGACCGGCGGGGGTACCAGCAGGACCAGCGGGAACCCGCCGTCAGGCGGAGAGCTCGCTGCGGCCCTTACGACGGCGGGCGGACAGGATCGCGCGGCCCGCGCGAGTCCGCATGCGCAGTCGGAACCCGTGCGTGCGGGCCCGCCGACGGTTGTTCGGCTGGAAGGTGCGCTTACTCACGTGAGAACTCCGTCTGCAAGATGGACGCGGGCGGTGATCTTCGCCGCCGAGGGAGAGTGGGCCGCACCACACGGTCCTGACAAGCAGATCCCACGACAAACGAAGCGGTCTAACACCGCGGTTCGGCCTAGCCTACACAGGGCGGTGCCTCGGACGGTCCGGCGGCGAGGGATCGCTGCCGGGCAGGGGGCCTTCGGCGGCCGGCGGCTCMGGGCCCGCCGGCCGCCGCTGGCCGCACCACCATCATTCGGTCATCACCCGGTCGCCGCCAGGGCAACCCGGACACGACGGCACCACACCGGAGGTCAAGGTGCGAGCGCACCGCGGCCGCGGCGGGCCGGCATCCGTCCGGCGGCCGTGGAATGCCACACTGCCGTGGCGGGCCCTCGGTGCCGCCGACGATGGGGCAGGGACGCGGCGCGGCCACCGCGGATACGTTCCGGCCCCGGCACGGCGGCTCGGGCCGCGCCTTACGATCCTGGTGGCAACGTCTCACTCGGGGCGGGCACCAGACGGCGTCAGGTATGCCCGCGTTCGGTGAGAACGACCGGCTCGGTGCACCCTGACCTGTGGAAAACGCCTGWGGAGAGGGCGGTCGGCGGAGGGGCCAGGGCGGAACGGGGGGACCTGAAGCGGATTCGAATGACCTCACTAATACAGGTTCATCCCCGGGAACGAGCCGGTTGCGCCACGCCGCATGCCGTGTCGTGTCCATGCACAGGTTGTGGACGACGATGTGGAGAACCATCGCGACGAGGCCCCTCGGTCGCTCGGTGGCCGGGGACCACATCACCAGCCGCATCAGCCGCGGCGCACCTCCAGCACGCGGGGAGCAGCACCACCCGCAAACCGTACCGAACTGCCCGAGGAGCCCCCGTGTCCAACCTCCGCGCCGACTCCGTCGCCGGTCTGCCGTTCGGGGACGAGCCTTCGGGTGACCCGGACCTGGCCGCGGTGTGGAGCCAGGCCGTCGCCGGGGTCGCCGACGGCACGCTGTCCGCCCAGCAGCGTGCCTGGCTGCGGCTGACCCGCCCCCTCGGGCTCGTCCAGGACACGGCTCTGCTGGCCGCGCCGAACGAGTTCACCAAGGATCTCCTCGACTCGCGCCTGCGCCCCTTCTTGTCCACAGCGTTGTCCACAGCCTATGGGCGGGAGATCAGGGTCGCGGTCACCGTCGAACACCTGCCCGATCCGGAACCAATGAGCGGACCGATCCGGATCGTACGGCCGGTGGATGCCAGGGGCGACACCACACCCGGCCAGGGCTCGGGCCCCGCCTCCGGTTCGGCGTTGAACGCGGGTACCGGATCAGGATCGACCGGCGCCGCCGCAGCCCCGGTGCCGCCGACGAGCCCGGGCTCGTCGGCGGTGCCGGTGCCGGCGCCGGCACCGGCACCAGTGCCGCCGGCGCCGGCGGCACTGGTGAACGGCGAACTGCCCTTCCCCGACGCCACCGAGGGAACACCACCGGTACGGGTCAGCGCGGGTCTCGGACGCGATGCGGCGCCGCACGAGACCGAACCGGCCCAGGCCCGGCTGAACCCCCGCTACATTTTCGAGACGTTCGTCATCGGCGACAGCAACCGGTTCCCCCACGCGGCAGCGGTGGCCGTCGCCGAGGCACCCGCGAAGGCCTACAACCCGCTTTTCATCTACGGGGACTCCGGGCTCGGCAAGACTCACCTTCTGCACGCGATCGGTCACTACGCACTCAAGCTCTACCCGAACATGCGGGTGAAGTACGTGAGCTCCGAGGAGTTCACCAACGACTTCATCAACTCGATCCGGGACGACCGCCAGCAGGCGTTCCAGCGGCGCTACCGTGACATCGATGTCCTGCTCGTTGACGACATCCAGTTCCTGGAGAACAAGGAACGGACGCAGGAGGAGTTCTTCCACACCTTCAACGTCCTGCACGACGGCGAGAAGCAGATCGTGATCAGCTCCGACCGCTCGCCCAAGCAACTCTCGGCCCTGGAGGACCGGCTGCGCAGCCGCTTCGAGTGKGGGCTGATGACCGACATCACCCCGCCCGACCTCGAGACGCGCATCGCCATCCTGTCGAAGAAGGCGGCTACGGAGCGCCTGCCGGTACCCCCGGATGTCCTCGAGTACATCGCCACGCACATCGAGCGCAACATCCGTGAGCTGGAGGGGGCGCTGATCCGGGTCGCGGCCTTCGCGAGCTTGAACAAGTCCCACGTCGACCGCACGCTCGCCGAGATCGTGCTGCGTGATCTCATCCCCGATGCCGGCAATCCCGACATCACGGCCGCCGCCATCATGAACGCGACGGCGGCGTACTTCGGCGTCTCGATGGAGGACCTGTGCGGCACCTCACGTAGCCGCGTGCTGGTCACCGCCCGTCAGATCGCGATGTACCTGTGCCGGGAGCTGACCGACCTGTCGCTACCGAAGATCGGCCAGCACTTCGGGGGTCGGGATCATACGACGGTCATGCATGCCGATCGCAAGATCCGCGGTCTGATGGCGGAACGGCGCGCGATCTACAACCAGGTCACCGAACTGACAAACCGCATCCGTCTGCAGGCCCGGCAGGCCTAGCGCCACTGCCCACTGTCCACCGCCGCCCACCACCGCCGCCCACCACCGCCGCCCACCACCGCCGCCCACCACCGCCGGGCAGCACCACCGCCGGGCAGCACGGTTCCTCCTACCTCCCCCCGGCCGGAACGTCCCGCGGACCGGTGGCTGCCGCCCGAAGGTGGGGTGTGACGCCTCGCCGGGTGTCACACGTGGCGCAGGAACCGGACGCCGCGGGGCAGGACTTCCCCAAACGACCCCGGACAACCACGGACGGCTGGGGACGACCTCACCGAGCCCACGGGGTGGTTCCGCCCACAGCTTGTGGAAAACGTTGTGGACAGCCTGCGGTCGGAACGGTGGAGTGGCAGTGGACAGCCTGTGGACAACTCGGGGATGGCCTGTGGAGGGACAACGTGGTCCTTGTGGACGCAGATCGGGCCTGGGGATAACCACTGCGCGCATGCACAGATCCACCCACAAGATTTGCACCGGCCAACAACCCCTCTGACCTGCAGAAACAGAGGTTATCCCCAGTATCCACACCCCCTACTACTACGACCAACTAGATCTTTCTAAGAATGATCAAAAGCTCTTAGTACTAGGGGGTGTGGACAACGGCTCGAGCGCGGCTCCGAGAGCCCTACGTGCCGCGACTCGGCCCCGGGCAAGYGCCCGGGGCACGGCCGACCGCTCGTCGGCGCCTGCTGGCACTCTGAGATGCTGGTCGGTGTTCCCTGCGGGGTAACTCCGAACAACCGGAGGGAACGACAGGAGGCCTAACCATGAAGTTCCGGGTGGAACGGGACGAATTCACCGAAGCGGTCGCCTGGACCGCACGCACGTTGCCGAGCCGGCCGACCACCCAGTTGCAGGTGCTCTCGGGCCTGCTCCTCGACGCGACCGGACCGATACTCAAGATCGCCGCGTACGACTACGAGGTGGCCGCCCAGTGCACGGTGCACGCGACCGTGTCGGAGGAGGGGCGCGGGCTCGTCAACGGCAAACTGCTCGCGGAGATCACCCGGGCGCTGCCCGCGGCACCGGTCGATCTGGGCATCGACGGCACCCGCCTGGTGATCACTTGTGGCAATGCTCGGTTCGCGTTGCCGATGCTGCCGGTGGACGACTATCCCGCCCTTCCGGCCATGCCCCCGATCACGGGGCACATCGAGGGATCCGCGTTCGCCGCGGCGGTCTCACAGGTGGCGATCGYGGCCGGTCGTGACGACACGCTGCCGGTCCTCACCGGGGTCCGTATCGAGATCGAGGGGGACACTCTCACCCTCGCCGCGACCGACCGTTACCGGCTCGCCGTGCGGACGTTGAAGTGGCGGCCGTCGGAGACAGCCGCCGGGCTCGATGAGGACGGCGTGACCGGTGTGGACGGCCCCCCGCCCACACCGGTCACTGTCGCTCTCGTGCCGGCCCGCACCCTGCTCGACACCGCGAAGTCGTTGTCGGGTTCGGGGGTGGAGGTATCCATCGCGCTCGGGACCGGCCCCTCCGGCGAGACGCTGGCCGGTTTCGCCGGCTCGACCCGGCAGACGACGACCCGGTTGCTCGACGGAAGCTTCCCGCCCTACCGCAAGCTGTTGCCTGACAGTTCGCCGTTGATCGCGCAGCTGGAGATCGCCCCGTTGCAGGAGGCCGTCAAACGGGTGGCGCTGGTCGCCGCGAAGACCGCACCGGTGCAGCTGACGTTCTCCCCGGACCACCTCGTGCTGGAGGCCGGGACGGGCGGTGAGGCGCAGGCGACGGAGACCCTCCCGGTGACCTACGACGGACCGGAGCTGTCCGTGGCGTTCAACCCGTCGTACCTGCTCGACGCACTCGGGGCGCTGGAGTCGGACGTCGTACGGATCGGTTTCGCCAGCGCGGAGGACCCGGCGGTGGCGGCGAACAAGCCGGCGATCCTGACCGGGAAGGCCGACGACGACGGCGAGGTCCCCGACTACCGGTACCTGCTGATGCCGATCCGCCTGCACKGGTGACGTGCACCTCACGCACCTGTCCCTCGTCGACTTCCGTTCCTACCCGGCCCTTGACCTGACTCTGGGTCCGGGAGTGGCCACCTTCGTGGGTGGTAACGGCCAGGGGAAGACCAACGTGATCGAGGCGATCAGCTATGTCGCCACGTTGGCCAGCCACCGGGTCGCCGGGGACGCCCCGCTGGTCCGTGACGGCGCGTCTCGGGCGGTCATCCGCGCCAGGATCGTCCGGGGTGACCGGGCCGCGCTGGTGGAGATCGAGATCGTTCCGGGAAAGGCGAACCGGGCCCGGTTGAACCGGGCTCCCGTCGCCCGGCCGCGTGACATCGTCGGTCTGCTGTGCACCGTGCTGTTCRCCCCGGAGGACCTGGCCCTGGTGAAGGGGGATCCGGCGCAGCGTCGTCAGTTCCTCGACGAGCTGCTGATCGCCCGGACCCCAAGGATGGYCGCGGTCCTCGCCGACTACGACCGGGTCCTCAAACAACGATCGACCCTGCTACGCACCGCCGGGACGGCCCGGCGAGCTGGGGGGCAGGGAGATCTGCGCACCCTCGATGTCTGGGACGGGTATCTGGCCGCGCATGGCGCCGAGGTGCTGGCCGCGCGGTTGGCACTCGTCGACGCGTTGCGGCCGGCCGTGGCCGCGGCGTACGAGGCCGTCGCCGGCGCCGAGTCCGCTACCGCGCTGGACTACCGTTCCAGCGTCACCCTCCCGGACATCTTGCATGCGTCCGGTCCACCCGGTCCACCGGGCCAGCCAGAGCAGCCGGGCGCGGGTCGGCCGGATCCGGCGGCACCGGATCGGACCATGCTGGCGGAGGCGATCCGCGCCGATCTGGAGGCCGCCCGGCCACGGGAGGTCGAACGGGGGATGACGCTGGTCGGTCCGCACCGCGACGATCTGCTCTTGTCGATCAACGGGCTCCCGGCCCGTGGCTACGCGAGTCACGGCGAGTCCTGGTCCCTCGCCCTCGCGCTCAAGCTGGCCTCGTTCGACCTGCTGCGTGCCGATGACCGCGAGCCGGTCCTGCTCCTGGACGACGTCTTCGCCGAATTGGACACGCGCCGCCGCGGTCGGCTCGCGGAACTCKTCGCCTCCGCGGAGCAGGTGCTGGTCACAGCCGCGGTCGAAACCGACGTTCCCACAGAGCTGACCGGGGTGCGGTACGCCGTCGCCGGAGGAGAGGTCCAGCATGCCCACTGAGCGCCCGGACCCCCGGGACCATCCCACCGTGCCCGGATCCACCGCATCCGGGCGGTCCCGGGGAGGGGCCGGGCGCCGCGGGAAGACCGAGGGGCCGGACGGCACCGCAGCCCACGGAGCGGACCTGGCTCGGGAGATTCTCGCCCAGGTCAAACGGGACGCGCGGGAGCGTGGGCGGGGACGGTGGGGCGCCGGCCACACCGCCCGCCACCCGACCGGGCCCGGTCCGGCCGGGCCCGGCACTGGTCGCGGTGGCGGGATGCCGGGTGCCGACGGCGGCACGTGGGCCGATGAGGACGCCTCCACCGGCGCCACCGGGACGGGCGGCCCGTGGGGCCCGGGCTCTCGGACCCGCCTCGGTGCCCGGCGGGCCGACCCGTCGGACGACCAGGTGCCCCGCCGACCGCGGATGCCGGGCATCGCCCCGCCCGGCCGGGAATGGCGCGAACCGGTCGGTTTCGGGACGGCGATCAACCGGCTGCTGGCGGCCCGTGGCTGGAAGGCTCAGGCGAGCGACGCGAACGTCCTGGCCCGATGGGATGCCATCGTCGGGCCGGACATCGCCGACCACTGCACCCCGGTGTCCCTGCGCGACGGAGACCTGGAACTTGTCGCGGAGTCGACGGCCTGGGCGACCCAGCTGCRCATGCTGTCCCGGCAGCTCCTCGGCATCCTGCACCGGGRGCTCGGTCCACACGTGGTCCGCCGGATCGTCGTGCGTGGCCCGACGGCGCCGTCCTGGCGGCACGGGTCCATCCGAACCGGCGGTCGAGGGCCCCGCGACACCTATGGCTGAGGCCGGCCGTTCGGCTGCTGCCCGCCTGACACCCCGGTGCTCTCGGTGCCCCTTGGCGCCTGGATTGTGCCTGTGGTATCCGTCGGTGCGGCTGGGGCGATCATGATGGCTCCGCGGGATCGCGGTGTCGGTGACAGTCGTGGAGGCGCGCCAAGGCGGTCGGGGGAGTCGGTCCGGTAGGGGGGGTTGGCCATCCCCATGTGCGTGGCGCTGCGCAGACGCCAGGGGGCTCCCTGCGTCCGCTATGGCGGGTTGCCGGGTAGACTGGTGGATACTTCCGCCCAGAACGAGGGGACCCGCCGCGTGGCCTACGATGCAAGTTCGATCAAGGTTCTCGAAGGTCTTGACGCGGTCCGCAAGCGTCCGGGCATGTACATCGGCTCCACTGGAGAGCGTGGACTGCATCATCTCGTCTACGAGGTCGTGGACAACGCGGTGGACGAGGCGCTCGCCGGTTACTGCGACACCATCACCGTGACGCTGCTTGCCGACGGCGGGGTGCGGGTCACCGACAACGGCCGTGGCATTCCCGTCGGCATGCATCCCACCGAGAAGCGGCCCGCCGTCGAGGTCGTGCTGACCACCCTGCACGCCGGCGGGAAGTTCGACGGCAAATCGTACGCGGTGTCCGGCGGGCTGCACGGAGTCGGCGTCAGCGTGGTCAACGCGCTGTCCACCCGGCTCGACGTGGAGATCCACCTGGATGGGCACGTCTGGTTCCAGCCGTACGTGGCGACCCGCCCGGACAAGCCGCTGGCCAAGACCGGTACCACCCGCAGGACCGGGACGTCGGTCACCTTCTGGGCGGATCCGACGATCTTCGAGACCACCGAGTACAAGTACGAGACGCTCTCCCGCCGCCTGCAGGAGATGGCCTTCCTGAACAAGGGGCTGTCGATCACGCTCGTCGACGAGCGTGACGAGGAACGCGTGGCGGTCACCTACAAGTACGCCAACGGCCTGGTCGACTTCGTCGGTCACCTCAACGCCACGAAGGACACCATCCACCGCAGCGTGATCTCGCTGGAGTCGAAGGGCGTGGGCATCGAGGCCGAGCTCGCGATGCAGTGGAACGGCGGCTACACCGAGTCGGTCTACACYTTCGCGAACACCATCAACACCCACGAGGGCGGCACCCACGAGGAGGGCTTCCGGGCCGCGCTGACCAGCGCCGTCAACGCCTACGCCAAGGACCAGAACCTGCTCAAGCCGGTGAAGGCGGGGGCCAAGAACAGCGACGAGCGGCTCTCCGGCGACGACATCCGGGAGGGCCTTACCGCGATCATCTCGGTGAAGCTCGCGCAGCCGCARTTCGAGGGCCAGACCAAGACCAAGCTCGGCAACACCGAGGCCAAGAAGTTCGTCCAGGAGATGTGCTACTCAGCRCTCAAGGACTGGTTCGAGGTCAACCGCACCGAGGCTCGGGCCATCGTCAGCAAGGCGCTCGACGCCCAGCGGGCCCGCATTGCCGCCCGTCAGGCCCGCGATCTGACCCGGCGCAAGGGTCTGCTCGGCGGCACCGGCCTGCCGGGCAAGCTCGCCGACTGCCAGTACACCGATCCCGAGCGGTGCGAGCTGTACATCGTCGAGGGTGACTCGGCGGGTGGGTCGGCCAAGGGTGGTCGAGACTCGAAGTTCCAGGCGATCCTCCCGCTGCGAGGAAAGATCCTCAACGTCGAGAAGGCCCGCATCGACCGCGTTCTGAAGAACACCGAGGTCCAGGCCCTCATCCAGGCGCTGGGTACCGGCATCCACGACGATTTCGACATCGCGAAACTGCGCTACCACAAGATCGTTCTGATGGYGGACGCCGACGTCGACGGCCAGCACATCCGGACCCTGCTGCTGACGCTGCTGTTCCGGTTCATGCGCCCGCTGGTCGAGGCCGGTCACGTGTTTCTGGCGCAGCCGCCGCTCTACAAGATCAAATGGGGTAGGGAGGACTGGGAGTACGCCTACTCCGATCGGGAGCGCGACKGGCTGGTCGCCCGCGGGGTGGAGTCCGGGCGCAAGCTGCCCAAGGATGCCATCCAGCGCTTCAAGGGTCTCGGCGAGATGAACGCCACCGAGCTGTGGGACACCACCATGGACCCRGACCGGCGCATCCTGCTGCAGGTCACGCTCGACGACGCGGCGGTCGCCGACGAGTTGTTCTCCGTGCTCATGGGTGAGGATGTCGACGCGCGTCGCAGCTTCATCCAACGTAATGCCAAGGACGTGCGTTTCCTGGACATCTGACCCGGCCGTGTCGCGTGCCTCGGACCGGTCGTCGGGTGACCCCTCAGGTCGGTCCGGGCGCGGCGATCCCGACGGTCCGGCCCGGCGAACGGAGGGCTCCGGATCCCGCCCGCCGTCGGGTCCACCCGGCCCCGTTGCCCGGGGCGCCCGTCCCGCCCTGACGCCCTGACGACTGCTCCCACTGCCCTGGAAGGACCCCGTGGTCGACGTCCTACCTCCTCCCCCCGGCGACCGCATCGAGCCCATCGGCATCGAAGTCGAGATGCAGCGGTCGTATCTCGACTACGCCATGTCGGTCATCGTCGGCCGTGCGCTGCCGGAGGTACGCGACGGGCTCAAGCCCGTCCACCGCCGGGTCCTCTACGCCATKTACGACGGCGGCTACCGCCCCGACCGCGGATACTTCAAGTGCTCCCGCGTGGTCGGGGACGTCATGGGTAACTACCACCCCCATGGCGACACGGCGATCTACGACACCCTCGTCCGGCTCGCGCAGGGCTGGTCGTTGCGCTACCCGCTGGTCGACGGGAACGGCAACTTCGRCTCGCCCGGCAACGATCCGCCCGCCGCCATGCGGTACACCGAGGCGCGGATGGCGCCCTTGGCGATGGAGATGTTGCGTGACATCGACCAGGAGACGGTCGACTTCGCCCCGAACTACGACGGGCGTTCGCAGGAGCCGCTTGTTCTGCCCAGCCGGTTCCCGAACCTGCTCGTCAACGGCGCCGGCGGCATCGCGGTTGGCATGGCGACGAACATCCCGCCGCACAACCTGCGCGAGGTCGCGAAGGGCGTGCGGTGGGCGCTCGACCACCCGGACGCGAGCGACTCCGAGCTGCTTGAGGCGCTGATCGGCCTGATCAAGGGTCCGGACTTCCCGACCTCGGGGCTCATCGTCGGCCGTAACGGCATCGAGGAGGCCTACCGTACCGGCCGCGGCAGCATCCGGATGCGGGCGGTGGTGAACGTCGAGGAGAACAAGGGCCGCACCCAGCTCGTCGTCACCGAGCTGCCCTACCAGGTGAACCCGGACAACCTCGCCGAGAAGATCGCCGAACTGGTCCGGGACAACAGGGTCACCGGTATCGCCGACGTCCGGGACGAGACCTCGGCGCGCATCGGCCAGCGGCTGGTCATCGACCTCAAGCGCGACGCCGTCGCCAAGGTCGTGCTCAACAACCTCTACAAGCACACCCAGCTCCAGGACACCTTCGGCGTCAACATGCTGGCGATCGTCGACGGCGTGCCGCGTACCCTGCGCCTGGACCAGATGGTCCGCTACTACGTCGAGCACCAGATCGACGTCATCGTCCGCCGGACCCGCTATCAGCTGCGCAAGGCCCGCGAGCGGCTGCACGTCCTGGACGGTCTGCTGATCGCGCTGGATCACCTCGACGAGGTCATCAACCTCATCCGCAACGCCGAGTCGGCGGACGTGGCCCGCGGCCAGCTGATGGAACGCTTCTCGCTGTCGGAGATCCAGGCCACCGCCATCCTCGACATGCAGCTGCGCCGGCTCGCCGCCCTGGAACGTCAGCGGATCATCGACGAGGCGGCCGAACTTCGCGCGAAGATCTCCGATCTGGAGGCGATCCTGGCCTCGCCGACCCGGCAGCGGCAGATCATCGGCGAGGAGCTCGCCGAGGTCGTCGAGAAGTTCGGCGACGAGCGGCGGACCCGTCTCGTCCCGTTCGAGGGCGACATGTCCATCGAGGACCTGATCGCCCAGGAGGATGTGGTCGTCACCGTCACCCGCGGTGGCTACGCCAAGCGCACCAAGACTGACCTCTACCGCTCGCAGCGCCGCGGCGGCAAGGGCGTGCAGGGCGCGGCGCTGCGCGAGGACGACATCGTCGAGCACTTCTTCGTCACGACCACCCACCACTGGCTGCTGTTTTTCACGAACAAGGGCCGGGTGTACCGGGCGAAGGCGCACGAGCTGCCCGAGCAGGCCAGGTCGGCCAAGGGTCAGCACGTCGCGAACATCCTGGCCTTCGGGCAGGACGAGCGGATCGCCGAGGTCATCGCGGTCAAGGACTACGAGGCCGCCCCCTACCTGGTCCTGGCGACCAAGCGCGGGCTGTGCAAGAAGACCGCGCTGCATGACTTCGACTCGAACCGGGCCGGTGGCCTGGTGGCGATCAATCTGCGCGACGACGACGAGCTGATCGCCGCCCGGCTCGTGGCGCCCGGCGACGATCTGCTCCTGGTCAGCCGTAACGCCCAGTCGATCCGGTTCCACGCCGACGACGAGCAGCTGCGGCCGATGGGYCGGGCGACCTCGGGTGTGATCGGTATGCGGTTCGATGCCGAGGACGAACTGCTGTCCATGGACGTCGTCGTGCCGGGTACGACGGCGGATCTGCTCGTCGCCACCTCCGGTGGATACGCGAAGCGGACGCCGCTGGCCGAGTACCCGGTGCAGGGCCGTGGTGGCAAGGGCGTGCTGACCGCTAAGATCGTCTCGACTCGCGGTGGTCTGGTGGGGGCACTCGTCGTCGATCCCGACGACCAGCTCTACGCCATCGCCTCCAACGGGGGCGTATTGCGGACCGTTGCCAAGGATGTAYGGCGGGCGCAGCGGCAGACCATGGGAGTCCGGCTCATCGATCTGGAGTCCGGGGTRCAGGTTGTCGGAGTCGCACGTAATGCTGATGCGGAGGACACCGACGCTCGTATCGACGCCGGGCCCCAGGAAAGCTGAGAGCGAGCCCCCGAGAGGTTGACGATCTCGTGGTCGTGGCCACCCACGCCGAGAACGACGCCGCCCGAGGGGACGGGTGTGCGCGGGACCCGTGCACACCGTCAGGACTGAACCGGGAGAGTCCGTGAGTGACAGTCAGGAAGACCGGCCAGCCCGGTCGGCGGTCTACCGCGGCCCCTCCTCGGCCGCCGGGGCGGAGGGATCGCGTGCCACCGAGCAGTCCCGCCGGCCGAGCGGGGGGGACGGGGCCGGCCCACGGTCCACGGTGAGACCCGCTTCCGTTGGTTCCTCCGGTGCTGGCGGCGCGGCCAGAGGCGCGAGCTCCTCCGGCCCGGATTCCGCGGGCCCGGATTCCGCGGGTTCCGCTGGTGTTTCCGATTCCGCCGGGCGTGATTCGGAAGCCGGCCGCCGGGCCGGCGCCGGCCCGGCGTCGGGACGCGCGGCGGACGCCGCGGGCCGCTCGTTGTCGCTGCGGGACGGCCGTGGGGAGGACGCCGGCAGCGAGACGGTGAAGGTGCCCGCGGCCGGCGATGGGCCCGAGTCCGGTAATCCGTTCTTCCAGCGGCCCGGGCGGTCCGGTCGGCCCGTGGATGAGCGGGAGGGCGGCCGCGGCCCGGCCGGAGGCGCGGCGGACCCGCCGCAGTCCTCCGCCGGGGGGCCGACGGGTTCGACTGGGTCGTCGAAGGCCGGGTCGTCAAAAGCCCATTCGGCTGAACCCGGCTCGTCGGCGTCGGGTTCGGCGGGTTCGGGTTCGGGTGCGGCGGGTTCGGCGGCGTCCCGCTCCGGATCGGTCCCCGACGGGGCGAAGTCCCCCTTGTCCTCGCGGTCCTTGTCCACCTCTTCCGCGGGCGCGTCGGGTGTGTCGGGCGCAGGGTCCTCGGCTGGCACCTCCACGGGACGTGCCAGCGGAACGTCGTCGGTGTCCCCATCCGGGTCGGCTCGTACCGGGGCCGCTGGAACCCACTCCGACGAGGCGGGCTCGGCTACCCGGAAACTCGGCCCGGCCGCCGTATCGTCGCCGGCGAAGTCCCTCGGCCTGGYGCCACCCGGACCCGGTCGAGCCACGCCAGGGGGGCCGGCAGTTCGCGTGGAGCCCCCGGCCGAGCGGCCACGGGAGACCGACACGATCTCCCTGGTCCGCCCGCCCAGCATGACGAGGAGCCGTACCACGAAGCCCGACAGGARCCGTGCCGCGCCCGAGCGCATGCCCGCCCCCGATCCGGTACGCCCCGCCCCGCCGGGTCCGGCGGGGGGGAGGTCCGGCGGTGCCGGCCCCACGGCGGCCTACGACCGGCCGCTCGCGGCGCCGGAGTCCGCGGGTACCACCACGACGACGGGTGCTCTGAACAGCGTGACCACGACCTCCCCCGGTGCGCTCGACGACCAGTTCGAGCCGGTCTCCGCTGAGCGGGCGGGTGCCGGTCACTCCCCTGGCCGGTCCGGTCCCGGCTCGTCCGGTTCCGCCCGCCCGCCCGGTCAGGGCCGGCGGGCCAAGCTCAAGCTGTCCAAGGTCAATCCCCTCACGGTGACCCGGGTCAGCTTCGYGTTCTCCCTCTGCGTCTTTGTGGTTCTGCTCGTCGCGATCGCCGTGCTGTGGTTCGTCCTGAACTCGATCGGCGTGTTCGACAGCGTCTCCGACGCGGCCGATACCCTGACCGACAGCAGCAGCACCGACATCCGAGGATGGCTGTCGTTCGGCCGGGCAATGCAGATCAGCTTGCTCATCGGGGCGATCAACGTCATCCTCATGACCGCGCTGTCCACGCTCGGTGCCCTGCTCTACAACCTCTGCGCCGAGATGATCGGCGGCGTCGAGCTGACTCTGAGTGATCAGTAGCTTGGAGGGACGGCGGCGGTCCCGCTCCTGCGCCGCCGTCCTGTATTCTTGGACTCGCAGCACGGACCTATAGCTCAGTCGGTTAGAGCGCTTCCCTGATAAGGAAGAGGTCGGTGGTTCAAGTCCACCTAGGTCCACGCGCTAGCCAATCATGATCGCCGCCCTCTGGGCGGCTTCGCCGTGCCCGTTATGCTGGCCGAGGGGCCAAGCCCCCTGACCCCCCGTGTTGCGCCTTCGGCGCTCGCCGTGCCCGGTGGGATGGTCGGGCCGTCGGTGGCGGCGAGGTCTGAGAGCGGGCCCGGGCCGACGTGCTGCGCGAGGTCGCGGGCAACGCCACAGGGACGACTCCCGGCTGCATAAACCGTCCACCGGTGATCCGGGAAGATCCCCGCGCCTGCGGGATAAAGCGGACACAAAACCCTCTGGATGGGCAAGTCTCCCTCGTTGCCRCAGATCTTGGACTCACGACGAAGAGTCCTAATGTGACGCAGGGCACACGGCCAGGACACAGTGTCGGCCCATTTCAGTGAAGATCGGCACTCAATATCCTAATGTGCCAGGAAGCGGCGCCACCCTCGACGTCGAGRAACCAGGACATGGCCCGAGACGGACGKAGGGCGCACAGTTGCGGATTGCGTTGTTGTCGTACCGGAGTCTGCCCACCTGCGGTGGCCAGGGTGTGTACGTCCGACATCTGTCCCGCGAACTGGTCGCCCTGGGGCACCGCGTCCAGGTGGTGAGCGGGCCGCCGTACCCGGTGCTTGAGGAGGGTGTCGGCCTCACCGAACTGCCCAGCCTTGATCTCTACCGGGACTCCGACCCGTTCCGGTGGCCCGGACTGGCCGAGTTCCACGGCCTGCCGGACGTCGTCGAGTTCGCCATGATGCGGACCGGCCAGTTCTCCGAGCCGCTCGCCTTCAGCCTGCGTGCCTGCCAAGCCCTGCGCCCCAGGGCATCCGGGGGTCGGCCGCCGTTCGACATCGTCCATGACAACCAGGGGCTGGGATACGGCCTGCTGGCGCTGCGGGCAGCCCTGCGCCCGTACCGGATCCCGGTCGTGGGCACCGTGCATCATCCGATCACGGTCGATCGCCGCCTGCACCTCGCCGCGGCGACCACCTTCACCTCCCGGCTGGGCCTGCGCCGGTGGTACTCGTTCCTCCCGATGCAGGCCCGGGTCGCGCGGGGGCTGGATGGCATCGTCATCCCGTCGGAGAGCTCCCGGCGAGAGATCATCGCGGACATGAACCTCCCCCCGACGGTCATGCGCACGGTTCCCTTGGGAGTCGACGCCGACGTCTTCACGCCGGCGCCCGCGGGCAATCCGGCGGTTCCGGGCCGTGTCGTCGTCGTGACCAGCGCCGATGTTCCGCTTAAGGGCCTGCTTGTCCTGCTCGAGGCGCTCGCGAAGCTGCGGGTGGATCGCTCGGCGCACCTGGTCTGCGTCGGCAAGGTCCGCGAAGGGGGAACGGCCCAGCGCCAGGTTGCCGAGCTGGGCCTGGCCGACGCCGTGACGTTCCGTTCCAACATGCCGGAACCGGAGCTGGTGGACCTGTTGCGCTCCGCCGAGGTCGCGGTCGTTCCCTCGCTTTACGAGGGGTTCAGCCTGCCCGCCGTCGAGGAGATGGCCTGCGGGATCCCGCTGGTCGCCACCACCGCCGGGGCGTTGCCCGAGGTCGCCGGTCCGGACGGGGAGGCCGCGTTGCTGGTCCCACCGGGGGATGCGGGAGCCCTGGCGGACGCCATCGGTTCCCTGCTCGATGATCCCGAACGACGGGCCCGAATGGGTGCCGCCGGGCGCCGCCGGGTGGAGGCGCGGTTCTCCTGGCGGGCGGCCGCCGCGGCCACCGCGGACTGGTACGCCGAGCGGATCGCGGCGGTCGGCGGGACGCCCACCTCCCCGGTCCCGGCCCCGGGACCGGGACCGGGACCGGCGGCCCAGTGGACGCCGGCACCGCTGTCCACACCCGGCGCCGTCACACCCGGCGCCGCGGCGTCCGCACCGGCGTCGTCGACGCTGACCGGCTGACGGCCGACGCATGCTGACCGTCGACTTCGACCAGTTTCCCGTCTCCGCGGGCTGCCGGCTGCTCGACCTGGGCTGCGGCGCCGGACGGCACACGTTCGAGGCGTTCCGACGGGGCGCCGAGGTCATCGCGCTGGACCACTCCGCCGGCGAGGTCGCCGGCGTCAACGCGATGCTCGCCGCGATGGCCCTGGAGGGACAGGCTCCGCCCAAGGCGAAGGCCGCCGGAGTGCGCGGTGACGCGCTGGCGCTGCCGTTCGCCGACGGCACCTTCGACCGGATCATCGCCGCCGAGGTGCTCGAACACCTGCCCGCCGACACGGCGGCGATGACGGAGATCGCCCGGGTGCTACGGCCCGGGGGGTGGGTGGCGGTCACCGTCCCGAACCGGTTCCCCGAGCAGGTGTGCTGGAGCCTGTCGACGGCTTATCACAGCGTCGAGGGGGGCCATGTCCGCATCTACCGCCGGGACGAGCTTCGTGACCGGTTGATCGCGGTGGGACTGGAACCGGCCGGCACCCATTTCGCACACGCCCTGCACGCCCCGTACTGGTGGCTGCGGTGTCTCGTCGGTGTCCACGACGACGACCATCCGGCGACGCGGCTTTACCACCGGCTGCTGGTGTGGGACATGATGCGCCGTCCCCGCATCACCCGGCTCGCCGAGCGGGCCCTCAATCCGATCATCGGCAAGAGCATCGTGCTGTATTTGAGGAAACCGGAGGTAACGCGTGCRGCCGGTTGAGTCTGCTCCGGTCCTGACCCCCGAGGCGCTCACCGCGACCGCGACCGCGATCGCCGTCGTCCAGGAGCCGGACGGCGCCATCCCCTGGTATCCCGGTGGCCACACCGACCCGTGGGATCACCTCGAATGCGCCATGGCCCTCGACCTCGGCGGCCTGGTCGACGCCGCCGACGCCGCGTGGGCCTGGCTGTGTCGCAACCAGCGGCCGGATGGATCCTGGGCGACGAGCTACGTCGGCGGCGCGGTCAAGGAGGACTTCGCCGACAGCAACCAGTGCGCCTATGTCGCCACCGCAGCCTGGCACCGCTGGTTGGCCACCGGTGACCGCGCCTTCCTCACGAGGATCTGGCCGGTCGTCGAGGCAGCCCTGGGCTTCGTCGTCGACATGCAGAGCCCGACCGGACAGATCTGGTGGGCCCGGTCGTCGGACGGTGTCGACTACCCCGAGGCCCTGCTGACGGGATGCTCCAGCACGTTGCACAGCCTGCGCTGCGGGATGGCGCTCGCAGCCCTGGTCGGGGAGGTGCCACCGGCCTGGGAACGGGCGACCGGCGCGCTGCGGCACACCCTCGTCGCTCACCCAGAGTACTTCGCCCCCCGCGACCGGTGGTCGATGGACTGGTACTACCCGGTGATCGGCGGAGCGCTGCGCCGGTCCGCGGGTCGGTCCCGGCTCACCAGCCGGTGGAACGACTTCGTCGTCGACGGTCTGGGCATCCGCTGCGTGGCCGACGAGCCCTGGGTCACGGGGGCCGAGACCTGCGAACTAGCCATCGCCCTGCATCTCGTGGGCGAGACCGCCGCGGCGACCAAGCTGGTTACGGACATGCAGCACCTGCGGCACGCCGACGGGAGCTACTGGACGGGCTGGCAGTTCGAGACCGCGACGTTCTGGCCGGCCGAACAGTCGACCTGGACCGCGGCGGCGGTGATCCTCGCGGTCGACACGTTGGCCGGCGGGGTCACCGAGACCCTCTTCCGCGGCGACGGCCTCCCCGAGGGGATCTGTGTCCTCGACAAGGAGTCCGACGAGCCTCGGCAGGGCGGCAGGCGGCTTCCGGAGTCGCGGACGGAGCCGCGGACGGGKACGGAGGTGGTGACGCCCGCCGAACGCCGGCTTCCTCGGCAGCGGCCGGCATGCGGATGCCGCTCAGTCGACGCGGCGTAGGACGCGCAGCGAACCCGCGCACGACAGCTCGCGGAAGCCCTCCGTCAGCGCCCGCACCAGGACGTGGTAGGGCGCCTGGCCCCCGTCCGCCGGGTCCGGAAAGACGTCGTGGATGGCCAGGAGACCGCCGGGCCGCACGTGGCAGGCCCAGGCCTCGTAGTCCGCCTGGGCCTGCTCCTCGGTGTGCCCRCCGTCGAGGAAGAGCAGGTCGGCCGGGGTCGACCACCATCGCCCCA
The DNA here is from genome assembly GCF_001983015.1 of Frankia sp. CcI156. NCBI lineage: Bacteria > Bacillati > Actinomycetota > Actinomycetes > Frankiales > Frankiaceae > Frankia > Frankia sp. CcI156. The sequence continues at coordinate 15,671 of NZ_MOMD01000017.1, read as the reverse complement.
CCCGTTCGGAGCGGCCGACGACCGCCGTCACGACGTCCTCGACGCCCGCGTCCTCCAGCGTCCGCCGCAGGAAGGGCAGCGTGTCCAGCCGGCCGCTACGCGGGTCGACGAGATCGGCGTCGTGGTACTCCCACCCGGGTTGGTTCTCCTCCGACCCGCGATGATGATCCACGGTGATCACCGTCGCTCCCACCGTCCGGGCGGCCGCGGCCAGGTACAGGGTCGACTTACCRCAGTAGGTGCCGACCTCGCAGATCAGGCCGCCGGCCGATACCCGTGTTGCCGCCGCGTAGAGCGCCAGGCCCTCCTCCGTGGGCATGAAGCCCGTCGCCGCCTCGGCCGCCCGCCGCAACACCACATCCACCGCCGACTCTCTCTTTCTCGCAGGACGGATAGCCTTTCTTGCAGGACAGGTAGCCTTCCTCGCAGGACAGGTAGCGCGCGCCGGTGGCTCGCTACCTGCCGAGCCGCGCGGCCACCTCGACCCGGCGGGCGAAGATCTCCTCGGTCCGCTCCTCCATCTCGCGGAGGGCCTTCTTGCGTCCGCGGCTCGACAGCCGGTCCAGGTAGAGGCTGCCGTACAGGTGATMGGTCTCATGCTGCAGGCAACGGGCGAAATAGCCGGTTCCCTCCAGGCGGAGCGGGGCACCGTGCTGGTCCTGACCGCGGACAGCAGCATGCTCCAGCCGGGCGACCTCCATGTAGGCCCCCGGAACAGACAGGCACCCCTCATCCCCCTTGACGAGCCGGCGCTCCGCCGGCGGCGCCTCCTCCAGGACGGGGTTGACCAGATGGCCCACGTGCCGCACACCGTCCTCGTCGGTGCAGTCATAGACGAAGACCGCGGCGTCGACGTCGATCTGGTTCGCGGCGAGTCCGACACCTTCGGCGCCGTACATGGTGGTGAACATGTCATCGATCAGCGCAGCGAGCTCCGCGGTCCCGAACTCGGTGATTTTCTTACAGGGCCGGTGCAGAACAGGCTCGCCGACAACGGTGATCCTGCGGATGGAACCGCGGCCGACCTCCGGCGGCAGCTGGGGGTAGGAGTCCACCGGCTCCCCCAGCACCCGGACCCGCCGATCGATCTTCTCGTCCTTCTCGTCCTTCTCGTCAGATCGCGTCAAGCGCGAGGCCATGGCGAGCATCTCCTTCCATCCGACCGGGGCGCGCCTGCGCGTGAGTCGGCGCGGGGCCGATCCTGCCGATCGGCAGGATCGGCCCCGCGCCACCGCCGATCCTCGACGTGCTTCGTTCGCTACGAGCTTGACAGATCGCACCCCCTGTCCGCTCGGCGGACTGGTCACTCCCGTGATCAACAGTGTCACCAGGTGCGGCGCCATCATGGCCGCTACCTGCGGGAAGAGCGCGGACCTCAGACTGTTCATTGCATGGCGCAACTTCACCAACACCATACGCACATAAGGCTCCCCGGAAACGGGGAGCCTTTTCCGTGCCCGGTCGCACGCGGTCATGCCCGACCGTGTCCAGCCGTGTCCAGCCGCGTCCTATCGCCGTTCCCGCAGAGATCGCGGACGCTGAATCGTCCGCGATCCGCGTGGGTAAGAATGATTACCGCAAAGGATGAACAGAACGTTAAATCTAACTCGCATGCCGCTAACGCAACGTATCGTCTYCCCCTGGCGCACGGCCCACCAACAGACACCCGAACCCCGACTGGTATGGTGTCGGCCACGATAAAGCTGAACCAGTAGAGAATCACTCTCCCAGGTATTTACCTTCCGGCCAGGAGAGAGGAGTGCTGCCCCGACTCCCACGACTCCCTACACCAAAAAGACTTAGAATTATCCGGCGAATCTAGCGAGAGTTCAGTTCATGGCTGCGAATTTCGCTGAAACGGTCGCTGAAAGGCCGACGCCGGGGGGGATCAACACACCGAACATGGCAGTTCCGCCGCCGGAGTACGTGGTGGTGGATCTGGATCCGGGAACGAGTGACCTCGCCGTCCCGGATGGATCMGGATGGCGGCGGGTCATGCGGGTGCCAGGACGACGGCATTACCATCACGAGCACCACGATCGCGCCATCGCGACCGTCCAGCAGGCCCGGAGCCGTACTCGATCGACGGGCCGGAGTTGCGTCGTCGGCCTTCTGTACATCGCCGAGTTCGGCCGGCTGCGCGAGCGCCTCGCTCCGGGCGCCTGCCTGTCTCTACTCGATCAGGTCGCCGCCCTGGCAGGTGATCTGCATCGGTGGCGTGGCTCCGCCATCGGCCAGGGCCGCCCCGGCGAGGTGGTCGTCGTCCTGCCGACGCGGCCGGGCCGCTCCGCCGAAGCGGCGTTCGGCGAGATCGTGCGTACGGTCGCAAGCTGTGACTTCGCCGTCAACGGCGAGCGTCTGCGGGTCACCCCCGTTCCGGGGTTCGTCCAGGTGGACGACACCATCGATGATGCCACCGCCCTGCGGCGGGCCCGGCTGGCCATGGGGCTCGCCGCAGGGCAGCTCGACATGGTCCCCGTCTGTTACGACCCGAAGATGGAACCAGCGGAGAACCAGCCGCGACGTTCCGGGCGCCCGTTGCACACACGGTTGCGGCCGTCCGACGCCGTCCAGATCGTCGTCTCGACCGCGATCTGCCTCGGACTCCCGTTCGGGATCTACAGCACACTGTTCACACTGGGCCTCGACCCGACCCACGTCGTCTTCGCACTCCTGGCCATCGCGCTGGCCGGCACTACCCTCACCACCTACCTGGAGCAGTTGTCGGCGCTCGAACCGGAGAAGTGCCCGGACGCGCCCGCCGCGCCGTTCCCGGCGGCGAGCGCCATCATCGCCGCGTATCTGCCGAACGAGTCGGCCACGATCGTCGACACGGTCAAGGCGTTCCTCCGGCTGGACTACCCGGGTCCACTACAGATCATCCTCGCCTATAACACTCCCCGATACCTGCCYGTGGAGGAGACGCTCGCGCGGATCGCCGATTCCGATCCCCGTTTCATCCCGATGCACGTGCCGACCAGCACCTCCAAGGCGCAGAACGTGAACGCGGCGATGCCAATGATCACCGGTGAGTTCGTCGGTGTCTTCGACGCGGATCATCATCCGGCACCGGACGCCTTCCGGCGGGCCTGGCGGTGGCTGTCGCACGGGGCCGCGGTCGTCCAGGGGCACTGYGTGATCCGGAACGGAGAGGCATCGCGGATCAGCCGCACCGTCGCCGTGGAATTCGAGTCGATCTATGCGGTGAGTCATCCCGGCCGGGCGAGGATGCATGGTTTCGGGATCTTCGGCGGGTCGAACGGCTACTGGCGGACCGACCTGCTGCACCAGACCCGTATGYGCGGGTCGATGCTGACCGAGGACATCGACGCGAGTCTGCGCACCATCATGAGCGGTGAGCGGATCGTCGCAGACCCGGAACTGGTCTCCTACGAGCTGGCGCCGACGACGATGTCGGCGTTGTGGCGGCAGCGGTTGCGCTGGGCGCAGGGTTGGTACCAGGTCTCCCAGCGGCATCTGTGGAAAGCCGTCGGCTCACCCGACCTCACCGCCCGCCAGAAACTCGGCCTGCTCTGGCTGCTGGGCTGGCGCGAGATATATCCGTGGCTTTCGCTGCAGATGTATCCGCTGATCGTCTTCGGTCTGCTGCACCCGCAGTCCGGGCACGGTTTCCGGTTGAACGTCTCCCTGTACGTGGTCGCCACACTCTTCTCGGCGATGGCGGGCCCGATCCAGGCGTTGTTCGCGTACGCCCTCGCCGACCCCACGATCCGCCGCCATCGGAGTTGGTTCGTCCAGTTCTGCCTGATGAACATCGTCTACAGCGAGTTCAAGAACGTCATCGCCCGGCTGGCACCGGTGAAGGAGCTGCTGCGGGAACGCGAGTGGCACGTGACCCCACGCGCCGTGCCGCAGCCCGACCCGGTCACGCCGGACGGCGCGACCGCACCTCCAGCTGGCTCCGCACCTCCAGCTGGCTCCGCGGCGGGCGGTGTGGTCCCTTACCCCGAAGCCAGGTCATGACCACACCAGGCGGACCTCGAAACATCGTGCCGAGGTCCCGGGTTCTGCCCGCGCCGGCTCTCCCGTCCTGGTGGGCGCAGCCCCCGCCGCCGCCGCCGGTGCCGCCGCCGCCGGTGCCGCCGCCGCCGGTGCCGCCGCCGCCGGTGCCGCCGCCGCCGGTGCCGCCGCCGCCAGTGCCGCCGCCGCCAGTGCCGCCGCCGAGAGAGCGGCCGACCGTGCCGGTCCGGACCTCGGCCCGGCCGCGGGCCGGGGGGGTGGGTATCACCGGAGAGAGCGGAGGGAACCGCCGCGGTCGCCGACGGACGACGGTGGGCGATCCCAGGCTCGAGCTGGTCGACCTGGGCGGGTTCCGCGGCGTGGCGGCGATCTCAGTGATCATTTTTCACGCCTATCAGTTCTGCCGCGGGGATGGCAACACGCCGTACGCGGGTACGTTCCTCGGCCAGGTCCTCGGCGCCTTCGACGGGATGATCAGTTGGTTCTTCCTGGTCTCCGGGTTCCTGCTGTATATGCCGATGGCGAACCGGGTCAGGGCCGGCCGGACCCAACGGTCACCCAAGAACACGCTCATACGTCGTGGACTGCGGATTCTTCCGCTGTACTACACGGCGCTCATCGTCGTGTGGGCGGCGCGTAATCCCACTCTGCCCGGCGACTGGATCGACCTGGTCGAACACCTGACCTTCACCCAGGTCTTCGACAGCAAGCGGGTGTTCTACACGATCGGCCCGGCCTGGTCGCTGGCCGTCGAGGTCTACTTCTATCTATACCTCGCCCTGGTCGCCGGYTGGCTGCGGCGGCAGACTCATCGACTACCCGAGGCGCATCGCTGGCGGCGGCTCTGCCTGCCGCCGGTCCTGCTGATCGTGGTGTCCGCCGTCTGGATCGTCTATGCGGTCTACATCGTGCGGGCTCAGCACGACCAGTGGGCGTACTGGTTCTCGCCGCAGAACTATGCCGGCAACTTCGGMCTCGGAATGATCACTGCGGTTCTCTATGTCCGATGGGGTCGGGAGCGGCCGTTGCCCGCCCTGCTCGCGTGTGCGTTGCGGTTTGTCGCCGCCGGKCTCATCATCGCCGGCGCGCTGGTCCGGGGGCACACCGCGGCATCGTTCGAGGCGTTCTCCACGCTGAATTCAATCGGTTTCGGTGTGCTGTTCGCCGCATCCGTGCTGGCACCCCGCGACACGCTGTGGCGCCGGTTCTTCGCCACCCCGGCATTCGTCTGGCTCGGCATGATCAGCTACAGCGTGTATCTGTGGCATGAGCCGATTCTGCTGCTGGTGCTGGACCGKCACGGGCTGGTCAGTCATGCGCCGTCGGCGTTTCCGTGGGTGGCCGCCATGCTGGTCACGGTCGGCGTCCTCGGTGGATGGATCAGCTACGTCGTCCTGGAGAAACCGGGCCGCCGGCTGTCCATCCTGGTGGAGAAGCTCCGCCGCACCCCGGTGTCCGCCTCGGTGTCCCCCGCCTTGGTGTCCCCCGCCCCGGTGTCCCCCGCCCCGGTGTCCACCCCGGTGCGACCGGCACGGCCAGTTCCCTGACGTGGCGTGGCGCAGGCTTCCCGGTCTGCGCCGGCTGCGCTACGTGCGCCGGCCGCGCGCGGATCGTCTCCCGTTGGAGGCCCCGTCGTCCCCGCAGGCGCGGGGATCTTTCCAGTGATTTCCTGTCTTCAGGGCTGGGAGAACGCACAGCTCAATAATCAGTAAAACGAATCAGGCAAGCCGTCAACAGCATTTCTACGACGGCCGATGTCACGTCCAAGCCCCCATGAACGGGCTCATTTCGCAAGGTGCTTGAATGGGGCTGTCCATTATATCTGGGATGGGAGTCTTCATGGATGATGAGTTCTTCGGTATGATATGGGGGAAGTCGGCGGAGAAGGCGGGGGGATCGATGCACCTGCTCCTCGGCCATCTTCTGGATACGGCGGCGGTGGGCGAACTTGTCTGGGATCGTTTMCTCGCATCCACCATTCGGGATCGTCTGGATGATTGCAGCGATGGTCGCGGGCGGTCTCTGTTCGCGCTGTTGTGCGGCCTGCATGATGTCGGTAAGGCCACGCCGRCCTTTCAGATGAAGGACGAGGGTTTGGCGCAGCGCGTTCGGGCTGCCGGGCTTGGCTGGCGAGGGGTGACTCCTCAGCAGGGCCGGCAGTGRCATCACGCGCGGGCGGGGGCTGTCATCGTCCGCAAGTATCTCCCGCAGGTCGGTTGGAGTCGGCCGGGGTGTGACTGGGTGTGGCCRCTGGTCGCGGGCCATCACGGCCTGATACCGGACCGTGGCCGTCTTGTGCACAAGCCCGCCGTCCACGGCGCCGGACCGTGGCTCGACGTCCAACGTGCGTTCGTCGACCGGGTGGCCGGCGACCTCAACGTTGACCTGGCTTCCTTTTCGGAGCTGYGAACACCATCCCGCGGAGGTCARCTTGCCCTATCCGGGATGATCATCATGGCAGACTGGGTCGCGAGCGACAAAGAGCATTTCGGTGGGCTGTCGGATCTGGCGGAGATCTCGATGAAGGGCTCGCGGGAGCGTGCACAGCGAGCCTGGGCACAGTTGGGTCTGCGTGGYGGGTGGCGCTCCGACCGGCCCGCACCCGGCAACCAGTCTGACCTGGTGCACCACAGATTCGGTAAGCCAGCCCGGCCGGCGCAGCGCGCCGCGGTCCAGGCCGTGCGGGAAATGCCCGGCCCCGGGCTACTGATCCTGGAAGCGCCGATGGGTGAGGGGAAGACGGAGGYGGCGCTCGCCGCCGCGGAGGTACTGGCCGGCAAGGTCGGTGCGGATGGGGTGTTCGTCGGAATGCCGACGCAGGCGACGAGCGATCCGATGTTCAGCCGGGTCCGCGGCTGGCTCACCGCGGTGGATCCCGAGGTTCCGATCGGCCTACTGCACGGCCGGGCTCGTTTCAACAAGGAGTGGGCGGCACTTCGGTCGCAGGTCCGGTTCGTCGACGTGCATGACGATCTCGACGAGTATGGGATGGCCGACGATTTCGGTACGGGTACGAGCGGCCCGGGTCGTCGCGACGCACCGCTGGCGGGCGCCGCGGCGGCCGCGGAGTGGTTCTTCGGATCGAAACGGGGGTTGCTCGCTGCGGTGACGGTCGGCACGGTGGATCACCTGCTGCAGGCGGCGACCCGGACGAAGCATGTGATGCTACGGCACGCCGGCCTGGCCGGCCGGGTCGTCATCCTTGACGAGGTACACGCCTACGACGTCTACATGGCGCAGTTCCTGTTCGAGGCGTTGCGCTGGCTCGCCGACACCGGCGTGCCGGTCATCGTTCTGTCCGCGACGCTGCCGCCGGTACTGCGTGCACAGCTCGCCGGCGCCTATCTGCAKGGCGCCCTGCAGCGCCCCGATGTCGACCTCGCCGATCTGCCGCGGCCCACCGGCTACCCGAGCACCACCGCGGTGTATATGGCCGACGGGAAGCCCCGGTTTTCCGTGACGTCCCAGTCACCCTGGCGTGAGTCCGTGCCCGTTGCGGTAGAGATCCTGGCAGAGCCCACCGACTTCGCCCCGGTGAGCATCGCCGCCGCTGTCTCGGCGGAGGTGAGCGAGGGCGGCTGCGCTCTCGTCGTGTGTAACACCGTCCAGCGGGCCCAGGTCGTCTACGCCGAGCTGCGGACGACGTTCGGTGATGACGTGGTGCTGCTGCACTCCCGGTTCACCGCAGCCGAACGCGCGAGCCGTACGGAAGACGTCGTGGACAAGCTCGGCCCCCCCGGACGGGAGAACGCCCAGGACCGGCCCGCGCGGCTCGTCGTCGTGGCCACCCAGGTGGCCGAACAGTCGTTCGACGTCGATGTGGACATCCTCGTCACCGATCTCGCCCCCATCGACCTTCTGCTGCAACGGGTCGGCCGGCTGCATCGGCATGACCGGCCGACCGGGCAGMGACCGGCCCGGCTTCGCGACCCGAAAGTGATCGTCAGCGGTCTGCGGCTGCCCGACGGGGCTGTGCCACTCTGGCCCGCCGGTAGCCGGGCCGTGTACGGGGATCATCTACTGCTGCGCTCCGCCGCTCTCGTCGCCGAAGCCGCCACGGGTGGTGGATGGTCGATTCCCGCCGACGTGCCCGGCCTCGTCGCTCTCGGCTACGGTGATGAGCCTCTCGGTCCGGCGCGCTGGGCTGATGCCGCGGCCGAGGCCAGGCAGGAATGGGAGGCCAAGGAGCGTCGTCGCCGGGTGAACGCCACCGGATTTCTGCTTTCCGGCGAGGACGGTCTGGGCCTGACCACGCTCGAGGGTCTGCACGACAAGGCGACCGCGCCGCTGGAAACCGAGGAACGCCTCACCGCGGTCGTCCGTGACAGCGACGAGTCCGTGGAGGTCGTCCTCGTCCGCCGCGGACCGGCCGGGTATCTCACGCTCGCGGGCCGATCGCTCGGGCACATCGGCGAAGTTGCCGTGTCTGACGACGCGGTCCTCGAAGAGGTCGTCGGAGCCACCATCCGCCTGCCCGCGAACAAGGAGATCACCGCCGCGGCGCATGCCGAACTGACTCCCCTGGCCGGCTGGGACGGCGACTCCTGGCTCCGCCGCACCCGCGCCCTGATTCTCGACGATCGCATGTCGGCGATCCTCGGGGGGCGACACCTGACCTATGACAACAAGCTCGGGCTGAGCCTCGCGCCTCGACCGGCTGCTGATACTCGACCGGCTGCTGGTAAAGGGTGAACTGCCGGACCGGGGCAAGGTGTTGATCTTCTCGGCGCTCAAGATGGGACGGCTGACTCCCATGCTCCGAGACAAGGCGAATCCGTGCAGATATACCGGTTCACCCCATACGTCACTGTATGTGCTACTTTCGGTGCGAGGCGGGARCATGGGCACCGTTCGGCCAGTTATCTGGTCGCCATGGGTTAGGAGATCCTTGATGTGGCGACGCCAGATGTCCATCTCCTAGCAGGAGCCGCACGATCGGTAGCAGCCGACGTGCCGCGCCGTCGCGGTCGACCAAAACTGTCGGTGGCCCTTGGTACATCTCGGCTGAGCCACCGACGGTCGGCGCAGGCCGGGGCCTACGAACGGGGGAATGAGTGAACGGTTTCAACCTGATCGATGGGCAATGGATCCCAGTGATCAAGCGGGGGCGGCGCCTGGAGGTGGGGATCAGGAAGGCGCTCGTCGACGCTCACACGATCGACGGGCTGGCCCTTGATGATCCGCTCGAAGCCGTGGCGGTGCTGCGTCAGGTCCTGCTGCCCGTCGTCCTGGACGTGTTCGGCGCCCCCCGTACCGACGAGGAGTGGTCACAGCGGTGGGAGGCTGGCTGTTTCGACCGGATTATCAGGAAAGATCGGGCTGAGGATGAGGAGGGCATCGAGTCGTATCTGATCCGACAGGCGGCACGATTTCATCTGTTTCATCCGACGGCTCCGTTTGCGCAGGTCGCCGGGTTGCGGACCGCGAAGGACGAGACGAAGCCGGTGTCGCTGCTGGTTCCGCGGCTGGCCTCGGGGAACAATGTTCCGCTGTTCAGTTCCCGGACCGAGAACGACCCGCCGAGCCTGACGCCCGCTGCGGCGGCACGGGCGTTGCTCGCAGCCCATTGCTGGGACACCGCCGCGATCAAGACCGGAGCGGCGRATGACCCGAAGGTCAAGACGGGGAAGACGATGGGGAACCCGACCGGGCCGCTCGGGCAGTTCGGGATCGTCCTGCCGCTGGGTGAGACGCTCTTCCATACGCTGATGCTCAGCATCCCCGTCCTGCGGCACGGTCTGCGGCAGAAGGACCGGCCGCAATGGAGATCCGAAAGCAGCGCCACCTCCCGCTGGGAGACTCGCGCCCCGGAAGGGCTACTGGATCTGCTGACCTGGCAGTCGCKGCGGATCCGGCTCGTGCCCGAGGCAGACCCGACGGCTGTCGAGGATGTCTCGGTCCGACGGGTGGTGCTCACCGCCGGTGACCGGCTCACCGGATCGGTGCACGCACTCGAACCGCACACGGCGTGGCGGCAGGTTGACAAGCCCAAAGCCGACGAGCCGCCGGTCCGTCCGGTGCGGCATCAGCCGGGCCGGTCGGCCTGGCGCGGGCTGGAGGCTCTGCTGACCACAACGCCCTTGTCGAGTGACAAAGTGTTCGCGCCGACGGCGCTGTCGCAGCTCGCCCGGCTGCGTGACGACGGCTATGTCCCCGATGATCTGCCACTGCAGGTACTGACCGTCGGGGTGAAGTACGGCACGCAGTCGGCGGTGATCGACGAGGTAATGGCCGATGAGATTCCCCTCCCGGTCACCGCGCTGGCACGGGACTCCGCGGTCCGTGAGACCGTGCTGGCGGTGGCGGCCCAGGCCGAGAGCCTGCGGATCGCCGCCAACCGTCTCGGCGACGATCTTCGTGAGGCTGCCGGTGCGACGGACAAGCTGCCGTGGGACAAGGGCCAGCGGCTCGGAGAAATACTGATCCACAGCTTCAATCCGACGGTGCACCGGCTGCTAGCCGGGTTGCAGCAGCATCCGGAGGACGCCAAGCGGGCCGAACTTGCGTGGCGGATCCTCGCTCGGCGGTTGGCGTGGGAGGTCGTCGACCCGGTGTTGTCCGCTGCCGGTCCTGAGACGTTCCTGGGCCGCGATCCCGGTGAGCCGTTCGGCGCCCGCCTCGCCGGCGCCGAGATGTCATTCCGGCGCACGCTCAACGACGTGCTCGGCAAGGACGAGGACAACCGGCTTGCTCTGGCCGCCGCCTGATTCCCACGACCCGTCAGGAAGGTCTGATGACCGAGGTAACCGCGGCGCCGTCCGCATCGTCCACATCATCCGAGACGACATCGCCACGCGAGACGACATCGCCACGGCACTTCTGGGAACGGGACCATAAGGGCGACCGGCCCGACGGGGCGGATTTGGCCGTGTTGCGCCGCGGTGTTGGCCGCGAGCCTGGCAGCGTCCCGGAGATGTGGCGCTACTACTCCACGCTCACCGTCGATGGCCGCAGAACCTGGTCCCTGACCGCGGAGCACGTCGCGCTCACCTTGTTCGCGGTGCACCAGCAGTCCCTGCCCACTGCGGCGTATCAGCCTGGCATCGGGCTCGGCGAGGCTGCTCTACGCCTGCGTAGCAGCGACAAGTTCAGTCCTGAGGCGGTCGACCGGCGGTTCAACGCCGTGGCCACCGCCACCACCCTGGACGAGGCCGCCTACCACCTGCGTGGTCTGGTCCGCCAGTTCCGCCAGGTCCCCGTCGGTCTCGACTACACCCAACTCTGGCGGGACCTCATCGCCTGGCAGACCCCCGAGCGGATCGGCGACGTACGCCGCCGGTGGGGAGCCCAGTACTTCTACCGGCCCCCGAAAGACAAAGCCGCTACCCCGGCCGCCGCGTCCGGCACTTCCTGATCTTCCGTCTAACCTCCGGCGTTGCCTCCGCGCACCGGGGCTTTCCCGTCCTGACCCAGCAGAAAGAGGCATCTACCAATGCGCTGCTACATCGACGTCCACATCCTGCAGACCGTCCMTCCGTCCAACCTCAACCGAGATGACGCCGGTACCCCGAAACAAGCCGTCTATGGCGGGGTGAAGCGGGCCCGGGTGTCGTCCCAGGCCTGGAAGCGGGCGACGCGAACCGCCTTCGCCGACCACATCGATCAGGCCCAGCTCGGAACACGCACCAAGCGGATCTCCGCGCTGCTCGCGGAACGGCTCGCAACCCGCTGCGCGCTCGACGCGGAAACCAGCACCCGGATCGCCACCAGCCTTCTGACCGCTCTGAAGATCAGTGCGGGGAAGAAGGCGGCGGAGACCGCCTATCTGCTGTTCTTTGGCCGTCCCCAGCTCGAACGGCTCATCGACCTCATTGTCGAGGATGTGCCGCGCCTCGCCGATCTCAGCGACGGCGATCTGCTCGCCGCGGTCAAGGATGTGCCTGTCCTGGCTACTCTCGGCAGCGACCATCCGATCGACGTCGCGCTGTTCGGGCGGATGGTCGCCGACCTGGCGTCGTTGAACGTCGACGCGGCCACCCAGGTCGCGCATGCCCTGTCCACCCATGCCGTCGACGTCGAGTTCGACTACTACACCGCCGTTGACGACCAGAACGCCAAGGACGAGACCGGCGCCGGGATGATCGGCACGGTCGAGTTCCAGTCCGCGACGCTGTACCGGTTCGCCACCGTCGGCCTGCACCAGCTCGCCGAGAACCTCGGCGGTGACATCGAGGCGACCGTCGAGGCGCTACGGGTGTTCCTCACCGCGTTCACCACCTCCATGCCGACCGGCCATCAGAACTCCTTCGCCCACCGCACCGTGCCGAACCTGCTCACCATCGCGATCCGCCCCGACCAGCCGGTCAACCTTGTCTCCGCGTTCGAGAAGCCGGTACTGCCCCGTGGCCGGGGCGTCCTCACCGGATCCCTCGAGCAGTTCGCCATCGAACTCAACAGCGCGTCGACGCTGTGGGGCCTCCAGCCCGACATCCTCGCCTCCACCTACCGCGCCCCCGACGACACCAACACCAACACCGACACCACGGCGATGATCGTCAAGGCGCTCGGCGAGCCGAAGCCGTTCGACGAGGTTCTCGACACAGTGGTGGCTGCCGCCCGCGACCGGCTCATGAGCAGCGTCCGATGAGCCAGGACCCGCCCCGCCACTGCCTGGTGCTGCGCCTCGCCGGCCCCCTGCAGTCCTGGGGTTCCCGCAGCATGTTCAACCGCCGCGACACCCTCACCGAACCGACGAAGAGCGGGATCATCGGGCTGCTCGCCGCCGCCCAGGGCCGCCGGCGCACCGACCCGATCGAGGACCTCCTCAGCCTCACCCTCGGGATCCGCACCGACCAGCCCGGCACCCTGCTGCGCGACTACCACACCGTCAGCGACTACCGCGGCCGGCCGCTACCCTCCGCCGCGGTCAGCGCGAAAGGCCTCCAGAAACCGACGTCCCCGGCGAAGCACACCCACGTCACCGAGCGGTTCTACCTGCAGGACGCCGTGTTCGTCGCCGCCCTCGCCGCACCCGAACCGGTGCTCACCACCCTCGCCGACGCGCTGCGCACCCCCGCCTTTCCCCTCGCGCTCGGCCGCCGCGCCTGCCCGCCGACCCACCCCCTCCTCCTCGTTCCCGACAGCGAGCCGGACGCCGCTTTGTGGTCGGGCAGCGCCCTGGAGGTCCTGCGGCAGGTGCCGTGGCAGGCCCGCCCCGACCACCGCGACGCCCTCGCCCGGCGCAGGCCACCCCGCCTCCGCCGCATCGACCTACCCGTCACCGTTGACGACCCAGACGGGGACGACGTCCGGATCGACCTGCCGACCACCTTCGATCCCCACCAGCGAGGGTTCACCAGCCGCCGGGTCCACCAGAGCTGGGTCCACCTCCCACCCCCCTACGAGCTCACCGACGCCGACAACGTCGAGGGCACCACCCCGCACCACGATCCTTTCGCGATTCTCGGATGGTGACCGGACCATGACCTACCTGTCCCGGATCTGGCTGAACCCGCTGCGCACCGGCGCCCAGGCGCTACTGAAGAACCCCCAGCGCATGCACGCCGCCGTCCTCGGCGGGCTCAGCCGCCAACCCGTCACCGAACGGGTCCTGTGGCGACTGGAAACCGGTGAAGGCCTCCGTGGAGCAGACCGACCGCACCGCGCCGAAGTCCTCGTTCTCACCGAATCCACGCCGTCCTGGGAGCACCTCATCGAACAGGCCGGCTGGATCCACACCGACGAACCCCAGGTCCTCGTCCGCGACTACCAGCCCCTGCTCGACCGCCTCCACACCGGCCGCGAATTCCGCTTCCGGCTGCGCGCGAACACTGTCAGCGCCACCCGCACCCCCGACAATCCCTCCCCTGYCCAGAAGGAACACCTCGCCGCCCCCCGCCCCCGCGGTGTCCGCGTCGGCCACCGCACCGCCGCCCACCAGACGACCTGGCTCACTGACCGCATCGACCGCTGGGGATTCACCCTGCTCACCACCGCCGACCTCGATGGCCCCCGCAACCAGCCCGACGGCCCCCGCAACCAGCCCGACGGCCCCGGCGACACCGACGAGCCGGCCCCCGCGCTACGGCTCACCGCCCGCGAACGCCTCACCTTCCCCAAGAAAGCCAAGAACACCGAGAAGACTGGCCGCCGCGTCGTCCTCAACACCGCCACCTTCGAAGGCGCCCTGCGCGTCACCGATCCCGCCCGCGCCCGCGCCACTCTCCTGCACGGCGTCGGCCCTGCCAAGGCCTACGGCTGCGGGCTGATCACMCTCGCGCCCCTGCACACCGAMCAGGCCGGCCGCTGACATGTGGTGGCTGTCCAATCCGCAGGACCTGCACCGCGTCGAGGACCGCGTCTCCACGCTCTACGTCGAGAAATGCCACGTTGACCGCGACGACAACGCCGTCGTCCTGGTCAACAAGGAACGCACCGTCCGTGTCCCCGCCGCGTTCGTCGCCACCGTCCTGCTCGGTCCCGGAACCCGCATCACCAGCGCCGCCGTGCGCCTGCTCGCCGACTCCGGCACCGCCCTGTGCTGGGTCGGCGACCGCGGCGTACGCATGTATGCCRCAGGACTCGGACCCAGCCGCGGCGCCGGCCTGCTCATGCGCCAGGCTTACCTCGTCACCCRCACCAGCGAACGCCTTGACGTYGCCCGCCGCATGTACGCCAAACGCTTCCCCGACGACGACGTCACCACCGCCACCATGCAACAACTCCGCGGCCGGGAAGGCGCCCGCATCAAAAAGATCTACCGCGATCACGCCACCCGCACCGGCGTCACCTGGAACAAACGCGTCTACACCCACGGCGACCCCTTTGCCGACAGCGACGACATCAACCGGCTCCTGTCCGCCGGACACAGCTGCCTCTACGGCATCTGCCACGCCGCCATCGTCGGCATCGGCGCCAGCCCCGCCCTCGGATTCGTCCACACCGGAGCCGCCACCTCCTTCGTCCTCGACATCGCCGACCTGTACAAAGCCGACTACACCATTCCCCTCGCCTTCGACCTCGCCGCCGCCGGCCTCACCGACGAGCGCGACATCCGCACCGCCTTCCGCGACAAAGTCGCTGACGGGCACCTCATGGCCCGCATCATCCACGACATCAAAGACCTCCTCATCGAGGAAGGAACCCGAGATAACGACGAGGACGCACTCCACTTGTGGGACGAGCTCGACGGCCACGTCCCCGGCGGCGTCAACTGGGCCGCCGACCTCGCCGACCAGACCGACGACACCACCATCCTCGGTGTCACCGGACCCGACACCGACCAGCCACCCCCACCCTGGTGACCGTCATCGTCCTCATCGCCACCGCCGACGGCCTCCGCGGCCACCTCACCCGCTGGATGATCGAAATCTCGGCGGGCGTCTTCGTCGGCAACCCCAGCGCCCGCGTCCGCGACCGGCTCTGGACCCTGCTCTCCCAACGCGTCGGTGACGGCCAAGCCATCATGATCGAACCAGCCACGAACGAACAAGGCTGGGCCGCCCGCACCGCCGGCCGCAACCGCACCCAGCCCGTCGACTACGACGGACTGATACTGTTTGCCCGATCTCGCCGATAAACCCGCAGGTCAACAAGTGTCGTCCCCGCACGCGCGGGGATCTTCCTGGTGGTCCGGCGCAGATCTGGCTGGCGGTAACGTCGTCCCCGCACGCGCGGGGATCTTCCGTCACCCGGCAGGGTGGGCCACAACCCGGCGCGGTCGTCCCCGCACGCGCGGGGATCTTCCAACG